>NZ_MDGR01000001.1 GCF_002742335.1 Reichenbachiella sp. 5M10
ACCGCCAACCTCAATTCTAGCAGGAATCACCATGGAGGATAGGTGATGTTAGCGTGTCGTTATTTTTGTTTGCCAATCCATGTGTTTCCCCGTTTTAGTACAAACGCCTTTTCTATTCCATCTTCAGTTTGTATCGTTCGGGTTGGTGTATTGTTTTTCACAAGTTTCCTATATGATCTAACGTCATCAAAAAAATCTTCAGGGCTCCAATAATCATTAATATCGAGATCAGAATATTCAGACTCAAACACTAAATCCTCATCTTCTGTTGAATCCCAATGAAACATAGAAACTCTATCTTCTTCGTTGTTAAATAGTTTGATAGGAAATTTCAAAGGTTCTTCATGAAGGTTCCACATTTGTTGATAATGTTCAGCTCGGTCGCCAATTGCTGATACTACTTGAGAATCGATAAATCGTCTATCGTTTAACCAAATCGCAAGATAGAAGTCATCAAAGTTATCTTCTAGTTGTTTCTTCCAAAGTTCGTAGATACTCAAAAGATGAGAAAACAGCTGTCTTCTGTAATTCGCAGGATAATCTACTTCATAGTAGAGGTTAGACCAAGGATCTACTTTTGACTTGCAATAATAGTACTTCGACTCCTTTAGAATTTCAAGGTTAATTCGTTGATGCCCTTCGAACCATTTATCAATATTCTTTTGTCTTCTTTTAAGCCCTCTTAGTTTTTTTGATCTCAATGTATGCGGAATTATTGTGTTCTGAAAATACCCCAAATAATTGTCGCAATTAAGGCTACTATCGCAAGA
>NZ_MDGR01000002.1 GCF_002742335.1 Reichenbachiella sp. 5M10
CAATACCAGAAAGTGTAGCGGAGTTTGTTCCTACTTCATTTCCAGCAGCAACTGCTGTGTGATACCATTGGAAGTCAAATCCAGTAGCGACTCCACCGTTTACGACAGCTTGTAGTTCACCGTTTGGTGTTCCACCACAAGAAGAGTCATCTTCAATAATGTTTATTGAAACGGTCGGAGCTACGGAATTGTCGTCAATGGTAAAGTTGATTTTATCAGAGACACAGCTCGTAGAGTTGTTAGAGATCAATACGTAGTAGTCACCTGCATCATACCCAGAGATGGATGCAGTAGCTTCACCTGTAAGTTGTACATCCGCATCGGTATACCATTCAAAACTATATCCAGAAGTGAATGTGACCGAGGCAGCATCGACGAATACATCAGTAATGGTGACACTACCTGTACGTGGGTTACAGTCCGTGATTGCGATGTTGTCAAGCGTAGCAGTGATCACTTGTTGTTCGTTCGTTAATACTCTAGTAGCAGTAGTCTCACATCCGAGGTTGTCATCTCCTCCGTCATTGTCTGTAACAACCACGAAATAAGTATTGG
>NZ_MDGR01000003.1 GCF_002742335.1 Reichenbachiella sp. 5M10
ATGATGGCACAGTAAGCGGCACGCAAACCGTAACGATCACTGTAACAGGAACGAACGATGCCCCAGTAGCAAGCAACGATGCACAAGGCACCGACGAAGAAACTACGCTGAGCACAAGTGTACCAGCCGCAACTGATGTAGACGGTACGGTAGTGAGCTACGCTTTGGTGGACGACACTACAAAAGGCGACTTGACCTTCAACGGAGACGGTACGTATAGCTTCGATCCGAATGGAGAGTTTGAAGCTTTGGCAGCTGGCGCGACAGAAGACGTGACTTTCACTTACACCGCCACTGACAATGATGGCACAGTAAGCGGCA
>NZ_MDGR01000004.1 GCF_002742335.1 Reichenbachiella sp. 5M10
TAAATCAAGTGTTTCACCAACAGTAACAGTAACGGCAGCAGAGACACATCCTCTATCGGTATCCGTGACTATTAATGTGTAATCACCTGATTCGACATTGTTTAGCAGTATATCTGTATCAATAGCAGCTACAGTAGTGTTAGTACCTGCGTACCAAGCATAAGAATAATTTGTAGATCCACCAGAGACAGTAGCGGTAGCATCAGCCTCTCCATCAAAAGGAGCACCGCATTGCGTGTTGTCTGAAGTAGCAGCTTGTAGAGCTGTTTCGTCAATGACAGGGATGTCAGAGAGATCTTTAGTTACTGTGAATTCGGTAGTCGTAGTACACTTATTGTCAAGGTCAGTTGCTTCAACAGTATACGTACCCGCTACAACACCAACTATGGTTATCTGATCGTCCCCTGGGTTTCCAGCCAATACACTTGTAGTGGATATAGATACGCTACCAACACCCGTTGAAGTGGGATCACCATCTTCAATTTCATTAGCAATATCAGTGTTTTGTCCTCTGAATACTTTGAAAGTATACCCACTGGTATTGTCAGTTGTAGCACCAGCATCAGTACCGAC
>NZ_MDGR01000005.1 GCF_002742335.1 Reichenbachiella sp. 5M10
CATCAGTTGCGGCTGGTACACTTGTGCTCAGCGTAGTTTCTTCGTCGGTGCCTTGTGCATCGTTGCTTGCTACTGGGGCATCGTTCGTTCCTGTTACAGTGATCGTTACGGTTTGCGTTCCGCTTACTGTGCCATCATTGTCAGTGGCGGTGTAAGTGAATGTCACGTCTTCTGTCGCGCCTGTTGCCAAAGCTTCAAACTCTCCGTTGGGGTCGAAGCTATACGTACCGTCTCCGTTGAAGGTGAGGTTTCCTTTTGTGGTGTCGTCTACCAAAGCGTAGCTCACTACCGTACCATCTACATCAGTTGCGGCTGGTACACTTGTGCTCAGCGTAGTTTCTTCGTCGGTGCCTTGTGCATCGTTGCTTGCTACTGGGGCGTCGTTCGTACCTGTTACAGTGATCGTTACGGTTTGAGTGGAACTGGTAACTCCGTCGTTATCCGTCGCAGTGTAAGTGAATGTCACATCTTCTGTCGCGCCGGCTGCCAAGGCTTCAAACTCTCCATTCGGATCGAAGCTATACGTACCGTCTCCGTTGAAAGTGAGGTTTCCTTTTGTGGTGTCGTCTACCAAAGCGTAGCTCACTACCGTACCATCTACATCAGTTGCTGCGGGTACACTT
>NZ_MDGR01000006.1 GCF_002742335.1 Reichenbachiella sp. 5M10
TCTCCATCGCTATCGTCATCACCGCCACAGGCGACCATGAGAGTAGCCATGATAGCGAGCAGCAGGAGTTGAGAGGTCTTTGTCATGAGTTCATAAAAATTTTGAGTAAGGCGCATAATCCTAGTGTTTATTGTGGTTGAAAATGAAAATGTTTGGTAGTAGAGAATGGGAGTGTTAGGTGGTTGATTTTGGTTGGTTATGGTTGATTCTAAAGCAAGAGGGCTGTGTTCGCTCTTGCATACCGTGAAAGTAATTTATTCAAGTATAAATATTGATATTCCAAGCGAAAAATATTCGCATTAGAGGCAGAGTTTCGTGAGGGGACTCGAACCAAACACAGGGAGAGCACTTCATTATTCAAGATTCATAGTTCCT